>NZ_CP140772.1:6730000-6735000 GCF_037893185.1 Chitinophaga sp. 180180018-3
GCCCTTCCATACAGAACCACCGGATCACTTTAGCCTGCTTTCGCACCTGATCGGCTTGTCCGCCTCACAGTCAAGCACCCTTTTACTAATGCGCTCTGCGTACGATTACCAACCGTACTGAGGGTACCTTTGCGAGCCTCCGTTACCTTTTAGGAGGCGACCACCCCAGTCAAACTACCCACCAAACAATGTCCCCGCTGCCGGGTTAGACTCTAAATAACAGAAGGTTGGTATTTCAACGATGACTCCACAAATCCTGGCGAACCTGCTTCATAGTCTCCCAACTATCCTACACATCTGGCATTCAAAATCAATGTTAAGTTGTAGTGAAGGTTCACGGGGTCTTTCCGTCCCGTTGCGATTAACCGGCATCTTCACCGATACTACAATTTCACCGGGCTCGTGGTAGAGACAGTGTGCAACTCATTAGACCATTCGTGCAGGTCGGAACTTACCCGACAAGGAATTTCGCTACCTTAGGACCGTTATAGTTACGGCCGCCGTTTACTGGGGCTTCAGTCAGAAGCTTTGGATTGCTCCGAACATCCTTCCTTAACCTTCCAGCACCGGGCAGGTATCAGGCTCTATACGTCATCTTTCGATTTTGCAGGGCCCTGTGTTTTTGTTAAACAGTTGGTTGCACCATTTTACTGAGGCCACATCACTGTGGCACGCCTTATCCCGAAGTTACAGCGTCAATTTGCCTAGTTCCTTTACCACGGATCACCCGAGCGCCTGAGAATATTCATCTCGACTACCTGTGTCGGTTTACGGTACGGGCTGCAATAACCTAACCTTAGAGGGTTTTCTTGGAAGTCTGATTAGGGACATTATCAGCGCTGCCGAAGCTTTGCTGTACTTTCAGGTTCATCATTCCCGGCGGATTTTCCTACCGGAAATTTAACTACTCCCTTTAACGCACTATTCCGTAAGTGCGCAGTCCTTTCACTACTCCGTTACCCCATCGAAATTATTGCAGGTGTTGGAATATTCACCAACTTGCCATCAGCTACGCCTCTCGGCTTTGCCTAAGGACCCGACTAACCCTGATCCGATTAGCGTTGATCAGGAACCCTTAGTCTTTCGGCGATAAGATTTTTCATCTTATTTATCGTTACTTATGCCTACATTTTCTTTTCCAAACGCTCCAGCATGCCTCGCGACACACCTTCCACGCAGTTTGGAATGCTCCCCTACCGTCTGGCATTACTGCCAGGCCTAAAGCTTCGGTTGTATGTTTGATGCCCGATTATTTTCCGTGCCCAAACCCTCGACCAGTGAGCTGTTACGCACTCTTTAAATGAATGGCTGCTTCCAAGCCAACATCCTGGCTGTTTTAGGATTTGAACCGCGTTTGTTCAACTTAACATACGATTAGGGACCTTAGCTGTTAGTCTGGGTTATTTCCCTCTCGGCCATGGACCTTAGCGCCCACAGCCTCACTCCTGGAGATTATATTATAGCATTCGGAGTTTATTAGGGTTTGGTAGGCGGTGAAGCCCCCTAGCCCAATTAGTAGCTCTACCTCTATAATACGTCTATATCCAAGGCTGTTCCTAAAAACATTTCGGGGAGAACGAGCTATCTCTCAGTTTGATTGGCCTTTCACCCCTATCCACAGGTCATCCCATAGCTTTTCAACGCTAATGAGTTCGGGCCTCCAGTTAGTTTTACCTAACCTTCACCCTGCCCATGGATAGATCACAAAGTTTCGCGTCTACCCCCACTGACTTGTTCGCTCTGTTAGAACTTGCTTTCGCTGCGGCTCCGGTACTGAAGACCTTAACCTTGCCAGTGAGGAGTAACTCGTAGGCTCATTATGCAAAAGGCACGCCGTCACTCTTGCGAGCTCCGACCGCTTGTAAGCGCACGGTTTCAGGTACTATTTCACTCTCCTGTTCGGAGTACTTTTCACCTTTCCCTTACGGTACTGGTTCACTATCGGTATCTAAGGAGTATTTAGCCTTACCAGATGGTGCTGGCAGTTTCACACAGGATTCCTCCGGTCCCGCGCTACTCAGGATACTACATGTCCACTAAAATTTCTGTCTACAGGGCTTTCACCTGCTGAGGCTCATCTTTCCAGATGATTCAACTTGATTTAGCTTTCTAAAAGTAGTCCTACAACCCCGGGTAGAATTGCTTCGACCCGGTTTGGGCTCTTCCCTGTTCGCTCGCCACTACTTGGGGAATCATTAGTTATTTTCTTTTCCTGCAGGTACTTAGATGTTTCAGTTCCCTGCGTTGGCTCCCTTGCGGGTGGTACACCTTCAGTGTACCGGGTTGTCCCATTCGGAAATCTACGGATGTAACGATCGTTTGCATCTCCCCGTAGCTTATCGCAGCTTACCACGTCCTTCTTCGCCTCTTAGATCCTAGGCATCCGCCATGCGCCCTTATTCGCTTTAAATATTTTTGTCCCAGATATTACTACCTGAATACAACTTGCAAAAATTTTGCTTTTCCCAATATGTCAAAGAACTTAAGCTCTTAGCTGTTCGCTATTAGCTGTTAGCTGATGTGTGAGAGCTGATCTCCGTAACCCTTCCGGTTACACATCCTGTGATTTGTTAAAGAACTATCTTTTTTTCGTTCGGCTTGCAAAGGTAGTGATCATTCATTGAATCACCAAAACTTTTTAAAATTTCTTTGCATTTTTAATTGCCTTAATATCAATTCCTTATTTATCAAGATGGTATTGAATAGTTAACCTGTAACTTATAAAGAACTGAATTTTTGAAGCGGACGGCAAAGATATACTCTTTACTATTCGCAAACAAAACTATTTGAGTTTATCTCAAATTACTTTCAAACTTATTTCAAACTTGTAATCAACCTGGAGTTGAATGTATATCCGACAGATCAGTAGTGATCCCCTTTTCTTCATTATGAGAAAGAAAAAGAAAAAGTCCTGGCAGGTCACCAGGACTTTTCTCTTAATAAGTATGGCAGCTACCTACTCTCCCGCATGATAGTGCAGTACCATCGGCCATGAGGGGCTTAACTTCTCTGTTCGGAATGGGAAGAGGTGAACACCCTCGGCATAACCACCATAAGATCTTTGTTTACTGTTGCAGCAAACCCAATAAGATAGACATACCGGGAAAATTAAGTTGTATTCAGTGTTATCTTACGATAACGTAACATTAAGAAAGTTAAAGCTTACGGGCAATTAGTATTACTCGGCTGCGATGTTACCACCCTTACACCTGTAACCTATCAACGTCGTAGTCTGCGACGGCCCTTAAAAGTAAACTCATCTTGAAGCAGGTTTCACGCTTAGATGCTTTCAGCGTTTATCCTATCCGTACATAGCTACTCTGCAATGCACCTGGCGGCACAACAGATACACCAGCGGTACGTACGACCCGGTCCTCTCGTACTAAGGTCATGTCCTCTCAATTTACTAACGATCACAACAGATAGGGACCGAACTGTCTTGCGACGTTCTGAACCCAGTTCACGTGCCACTTTAATCGGCGAACAGCCGAACCCTTGGGACCTTCTCCAGCCCCAGGATGTGACGAACCGACATCGAGGTGCCAAACCTCACCGTCGATATGAGCTCTTGGGTGAGATCAGCCTGTTATCCCCGGAGTACCTTTTATCCTTTGAGCGATGGCCCTTCCATACAGAACCACCGGATCACTTTAGCCTGCTTTCGCACCTGATCGGCTTGTCCGCCTCACAGTCAAGCACCCTTTTACTAATGCGCTCTGCGTACGATTACCAACCGTACTGAGGGTACCTTTGCGAGCCTCCGTTACCTTTTAGGAGGCGACCACCCCAGTCAAACTACCCACCAAACAATGTCCCCGTTACCGGGTTAGACTCTAAATAACAGAAGGTTGGTATTTCAACGATGACTCCACAAATCCTGGCGAACCTGCTTCATAGTCTCCCAACTATCCTACACATCTGGCATTCAAAATCAATGTTAAGTTGTAGTGAAGGTTCACGGGGTCTTTCCGTCCCGTTGCGATTAACCGGCATCTTCACCGATACTACAATTTCACCGGGCTCGTGGTAGAGACAGTGTGCAACTCATTAGACCATTCGTGCAGGTCGGAACTTACCCGACAAGGAATTTCGCTACCTTAGGACCGTTATAGTTACGGCCGCCGTTTACTGGGGCTTCAGTCAGAAGCTTTGGATTGCTCCGAACATCCTTCCTTAACCTTCCAGCACCGGGCAGGTATCAGGCTCTATACGTCATCTTTCGATTTTGCAGGGCCCTGTGTTTTTGTTAAACAGTTGGTTGCACCATTTTACTGAGGCCACATCACTGTGGCACGCCTTATCCCGAAGTTACAGCGTCAATTTGCCTAGTTCCTTTACCACGGATCACCCGAGCGCCTGAGAATATTCATCTCGACTACCTGTGTCGGTTTACGGTACGGGCTGCAATAACCTAACCTTAGAGGGTTTTCTTGGAAGTCTGATTAGGGACATTATCAGCGCTGCCGAAGCTTTGCTGTACTTTCAGGTTCATCATTCCTGGCGGATTTTCCTACCAGAAATTTAACTACTCCCTTTAACGCACTATTCCGTAAGTGCGCAGTCCTTTCACTACTCCGTTACCCCATCGAAATTATTGCAGGTGTTGGAATATTCACCAACTTGCCATCAGCTACGCCTCTCGGCTTTGCCTAAGGACCCGACTAACCCTGATCCGATTAGCGTTGATCAGGAACCCTTAGTCTTTCGGCGATAAGATTTTTCATCTTATTTATCGTTACTTATGCCTACATTTTCTTTTCCAAACGCTCCAGCATGCCTCGCGACACACCTTCCACGCAGTTTGGAATGCTCCCCTACCGTCTGGCATTACTGCCAGGCCTAAAGCTTCGGTTGTATGTTTGATGCCCGATTATTTTCCGTGCCCAAACCCTCGACCAGTGAGCTGTTACGCACTCTTTAAATGAATGGCTGCTTCCAAGCCAACATCCTGGCTGTTTTAGGATTTGAACCGCGTTTGTTCAACTTAACATACGATTAGG